>NZ_CP009289.1 GCF_000756615.1 Paenibacillus durus | reverse complement strand
GTATGTAGATTCTGGGCTTTTGAAGGGCAAGGAGTATACCTATACTGTCAAGGCGGTAAACAGCTATGGAGAAGCGGAATCTGACGCAGTGTCAACTCGCCTAAGCCTTGCACCGGACCTATCGGATATATCGGTACCGCTTGATCTAACCGCCGGTAATAGTTTGCTTACAGCAATGGGGTTATTGTCTATCTTCAATGGATGGATATTACTCGGGATTGGCATCCTGCTCATGCTGATCTTTTACCTGATCATTTTGTGGACACTGAATAAGACAAAAAAGGCTACGCCGAAGGCGGGGGTCAGAAAGTGAGGAATGATGATGGATGAATATTTCGAGATTGGCGTAATTCTTCAAGTGGCAACCGAGCACATGCTGCTAATCTCCCCGGCTCTGCTGCTTATCTGCTCGCTGCTTTTCGCGGAGAGCATGACGGAATTTATTTTCAAAATACTTAGATCGGTACGCCGGACGATTCGGATATGATCGGTCAGATACTTCGGGCCGGTTGGACTTTCTTGGAACGGATGTTCAAGCGGATGTTTGAGTTTTTCTCTACACTGTTCGGTCATCTCTTCCAAACCCTTTTTCATTTTCTAAAGATTTTACTTCGGCCACTTTTTATAGTCGTGGCCCTGCTCCTCTATCTTGTCTATAAGATCGCGGAGCTGGCTATTACACTTATCAGCGTTTTCCTGGCTTTGGGAAAGCTGCTGCTCGCCTTCATCAAAGGGATTTTCGTCACCTTGACAGGCTTTACCTATACACCATCGACACCTAGTAATGGGCAGTGGACCTCGATCTTTAACAACGTAGTAGGCAGCTTGGGTCCTTACCAGTTGGACAAGATTGCTTATATCTTGCTCTTTTGCATCTGGATTACGACGGCTTTTGCTGCGATCCGGATCATCGGGAGCATCCGCAACGGAGGGGAATGATTTGTTCGATTACTTTTTGCCGCAAAGTCTTCGGAACTTCGTGGATTCGATCTTTTCCCCGCCGCTATCGTTTCTGCAACTGGCCCGCAGCTATTTGAATAATGCAAGTCTGGTCGCTGGTCATGGAATCAGCTTAAATAACTATTTCGGATTTTTTGGCTATTTGCCGCCCTCGATGCAGGCTGTCATAAACTCATTGTTAGCCTCTATTGTGCTGCTGGCCGTATTGCAATTGGTCAAAGTGATCATGCGAATGTACTTTGCTTTTAAAGATGGAGCCAAATGGTGGTAAAGGAGAGGATTTAAATTGTTTGACGGAGTTACTATACCTTTCAGTGTGTCAGATGCCTTTAGCTCGGCCACTAGCTTTATGTCCTTATATAAAGATTGGATTTTGCTGGGCTTGGGTATCGCCCTGGCTGTACTCATTATCAGCATATTGTTTTGGAACATGCAGAAGTCTAAACGGGCCGCTGCGATTACATCTCTACTTAATAGTGGAGGAGTTAAAACGATTGAAATGGATTGGAAAGTCGGAAAAAGCGGGCAGTTGGAAGGTCGGGAAATACACGGTATTGGTAGGGGCTAATGCATACGTCATCCTGGATGCAGCTGCGCGGATCGGCGCTGCTCCGGATAGGAAATGTATACGCTAAAGGATCTGCCGGCGAAAAAATCGTATACGAAAAAAGCTTCAGCAGCTCGCCGGTCCGGAACGGATCGTATACGGCTTGCTGACTAAGGGAGTGTAAAAGAGTGGATGGAGTTTTTAGTTACTTTGTAGCGATAGGAGCCGGACTGTCAACGGGGGTAGCCCTGGTCTTTTTCCCAGCAGCCTGGCTGTTCAACAAAATTAGAGCGAAAGGCGGTAAAGCAGATGCTATTCGCAGCAAAACAAGAGCCATATGAACCGCAAGACACCTTGATGATCTTCAAAGAGGACGGAACCGCGGACTTAGCTGCCGTGACGGAGATAAACGACGAGAGGCTGTATGCGGAAAACTCGGTAACATCCTATTCAGTGCCGGTAGGAGATTACAAAGCCTTTACAGGGCGTAAGGGCCGTATATTTCTGTGCGGGGCAGAGCTGGACGCGGCATCCGACTATCAGCGGATCGCTGCACTTGAGCGCAGCACCGTGCTCCGGCAGATTACGCACTTCCAGGGCGATCCGCCGATACCTAGCAGCAAACCTATTGGCAGATACATCCTGATCGGCGTGGCCGTCATGATCTTCCTGATTATTTTAAAGGCGGTGTAATGCATGAGCACGGCTTACGATAACGCAGACAAGATACAGAAAGTCATAAATGATGACCTGTTCCCTACCGTCCAGCATGTATCTGATGTAAAACAAGTCTTAGACTTTATGACCGACTATGCTGCCCCGCTCTCCGAGGAGCAAGTCAGAGCCATTTTGCTCCTGGAAGAGCTGGGCAATAACCAAAGGCTGCACGGCAAGAGCAATCCTTACTCCTGGATCATAAAAGACATTACCACCAAGCATAAAAAGGCCGTGAGCCGCACCGAAACATTCCTTCGGACCATAGAGGAGCTCATCCCCAAGCCGCCTAAGCCAATCATCCTGGCGGACGGCCGTCCGGCCAAGGGCAGGGGGTAGGCCATGCCGCATATTATTGGGATCATGGGCAATCTAGGCGTCGGTAAGACCACGATGGCGAGCATGATGGCCTGGCTTTACAAAAACGCTATCGAAAGCATCGGCGGACACGCTAAATTGTTTGCGAACTATGACCTTAACGGCGCCGAACGCATGAAAGTGGCTGAGGATTGGTTTAAAGTAGCTGAAGCTCATGGCAGCATATGCGTGTGGGATGAGGCGCACCGATCTTTCAATTCCAGGACGGCGCTCAAGATGGACAACATCATTGCCACGGACATACTGACCTTTGCCCGCAAAATGGCCGCGATTCAGATATTCGCTACACCAAGTGTTTCCAGGCTGGATAACCGGGTACGGGAAATGCTGGAGGTGCTGCTACACATCCGGCCAGCCGGTAACAAAGGCATGAATATCGACTATTACGACTTCCAGGCAGACGGTTACGGTCGCCTAGGGAAGCTGATCCATACGAGATTTTTAAGCAGCTTTAAAGTTAATCAGATTCACAAGTTAAATTTATTTGATTCACATAGCTTTGTTGGTGGGTTTCCTCTTCCAAAAACGGAGCGGGCCGCAGCTAAATTTATGGACGAACTTGAACGAGTACACGACGAAGCAAGGAGGAAGCTTTATGACAATCATCCCGCCGAACGTATTGAGCAACGATCCCCAGCACTTGTTGTACCATTTCCCGGGGATGCATCCGGTAAAATACACTAAGCTGTACCACGATTACCATTTTTGGCGTGCGGTGGACGCCGCAGAGCGCACGGCAGCTATGTTCGGTCGGCTCCTGGTTCCGGGAACTTGTTTGCATTGGGGGCGTAAGTCACGCCTGGCTGACCGGCGTATCCAGATCGGCAAAAATATGTTTTACGCACTGAGCAAAGACGAAATGACGGACATAGAACAGAGAAAGTACAACGAAACAGCCAGAGAAGAAGAAACGGCGGTAATGGCCTGAAAGGGAGGACAAGCGATGTTTGGATTAAGCAGAGCAAACAACGACGTAAAGAGCCTGGAAGCGGCGCAGGAGCTGCTATCCGCCCTGGAAACCTTAAAGGGTCGGCTGAATACGGCATTTAAAGATCGGGTAATCGACACGGGGTATTATCAGTCTGTCCGAGCTGATACGCACAGCATCGAGCAGACGCTGCGGACTTTTGCGCTGCACCATGAGCGGTCCTATAATCGGTCGGTTGGATTTGTGGAGCGGATGCAGCAGCAGCAACCTAAAGGCATGCTGAGCAAATAACGTATGCAGATGCCAGGCAGCTCCGGCACTGGCCAGCGCCGATCCGCGCCGATATCTCCGGAGATTGCATACGAAAAAAATGGCCATTTTTTGAGTGTATACGAAAAAAGCTTCTGCAGGAGCTGCCAGGCGTCGGAAATGTATACGAAAGGGAGCGGAGAAATGAAGAACATAGATATAGTCAAGTTTGTCGGTCGAATATTGGAATTTGCAGCTGTGGTAGCTACTTTAATGGTATTTGTACGCTTAATTGTGTTTTCCATCAGCCATATGACAATAGATTTTTTGGGGTTTTTGGATACAACCGATGGCAGAATGGTCGCATCTACAATCGCAGCTGAGCTAGGTTTAATATTGGTCCCCGGGATCTACTTGTTTTTATGGCTGCATCGACTGGACAAATGGCTTGCGATCCGGAAGCTAAACAAGCAACTCAACACAGACAATCAAACTCTAGAGATAGAGTAACCATATATAGGGTAAAACGGGTATAAATGTTCAAAAAATACGAATTCAGGTTCTATTTAGAACCCAGGTTCGACATTTTTAAGGTTATTAAGCAAAAAGCCCTAGCAATGTGCATGGTAGACGTGGTAATATTTTCACAACGGAAATAAAAAAGGCCACGTTTCACGCAGCTAGGGTTTCCCGACCCTAAGCTGTTTACACCGATCCGACAATCGGCGAAACAGGCAGCGCTAATACATAGCCTCTTTCATTTTCTTTACTTCATTGTACCGGATTTTCAGACCGGAATCAATAAGAAAGCGGCATGTCAAGGCCCTCCTGTATCCCTTTGTGGGATCGGGAGGGCCTTTTTCGTTTCCTGGCAACGAGAGATACCAGGTAGCTAAAGGGCTTCGTCCAGAATTTTTTTCAAAAAAATTATGGGCCGGGGGCTTGATTTCCTATTGCCAAAAACGGGAAAAGGAGGCCGGGAGCTTGAGAGATATAGAGGTGTCAAGGTTGCTGAGTGTTTCCCACGGCGAAGGCTTTTGCGATTGCTGCGAGGACTGGAAGCCGCTTGTGCTGCTGGATGGCTCCGCAGAACTGATAGGACTTTGCCTAAACTGTCTGCCATCAGTGATAAAAGGGCTGGAAGCGAAGGCGCTGGAACTGGCGGACAAGTGACGTATACGAACGAACCTGGACCGGCGCGAGCTGCAGGAACTTTTCGTATGCGTTTTGCCGATCGAGATCCGGACGGGCGTATACGCTGGCGGCGCGGATCGGCGTTGGCCGGGCGCGCAGCTGCGCCGGGAGTGTATACAAAGTGAGAGGAAGGGAAGGGGAAACATGAAAATCGCGTATAAGGAAATCAATTTTAGGTCGGCCAGCCGCAATCTGATCGACCAGGTGAACGGCATCATCCGCGAATACGAAGTCATGGGTTACTCACTGACGCTTCGCCAAGTCTATTATCAACTTGTCTCCAGGGATGTAATCCCGAATACCGAACGGAGCTATAAAAACCTGGGCAGCATCATATCCGATGCGCGCATGGCCGGACTCATCAGCTGGACGGCCATCGAGGACCGGACGCGTAACCTTCGCAGCAACTCACACTGGTCATCCCCGGCAAGTATTATCCGCTCTGCGGCGGCTTCATTCGCTTTCGACAAATGGGAAGACCAGGAGCATTACGTAGAGGTGTGGGTCGAAAAGGACGCCCTGATCGGCGTTGTCGGTCAGATATGCGAGGAATTGGACGTTCCGCATTTCTCCTGCCGGGGCTACGTCAGCCAGTCGGAAATGTGGGTCGCTGGGCGGCGGCTGCGGTCCGAAGAGGACCAAGGCCGACAAACTGTGATCCTGCACCTGGGCGACCACGATCCAAGCGGCAAGGATATGAGCCGGGATATCCTGGACCGGCTAGAAACTTTTGAAACGTCACCGATTTTCCGCCGTCTGGCGCTTAATATGGATCAAATTGAAGAGTACAGTCCGCCGCCGAACCCGACCAAGCTAACCGATGCCCGTGCGAAAGGCTATATTGCCGATTATGGGAATGAATGCTGGGAACTGGATGCACTCCGTCCGGATGTGATCGGCAGATTGATCCGCAGCCATGTCACGGAATATTGCGACCTGGACAAGCTTGCCAAGGCACGGGAGCGTGAAGAAAAAGCGCGTGATCTGCTCTACCGGGTCTCAGACAATTGGGAAGAAATTGAAGGTGATTACCGTTAAAGGGAAGATCGGTCAAGACCGGATTACAAGAGAAGAACGGTCAAGGCCGAATTAGGCTGTACGAGGAAGTAGCTAATGCAATGCCGGATTGCACCGGACCATATCGGGCGCACAATGCCACCCAAAACGACGTAAAGCAACGCGGGGTAAGTCGTCCCGGCCGCCGCGAAGAGAACCAGGAGAAGACTTGCCCTGGTGTGTCTGCGGCTGGGAGCCGTCAGATGGTAAGGGTGTAGACCAAGCGCATGCCCCTGCATGCCCCTAGATGGGCGGTGTGACTCCACCGACCCTATTCCCGTCCGTGTGGCCCGAGAGGGCCAGGCTGGCGGTCAGAGCGGCAATAGCCCACGCGATAAAGCACGACCTAGGCGCGTCTGATGACCGTAAAAGGTGAGTGACCGGCAACCCGATATACGCCAGTCCTTTCCCGCAGTCTCCCCTTAACGGGGGGGCTGTGGCTCGCTCCCTCCTCCCCTCTACCGCCATCACGGTTCGACGCTTCTGTCAACACTAAATTACGAGCCACAAAATGCAGGGGCGGGCGTGGGGAGCATGCTTCAAATCTTTACGGCTCGCGGAGCGAGGCCACCTTCTTACGAGCCCTGGGGATAACCGTAGGGCAGAGGGGAGTTATCCACAACCCACCTTGACACCAAGGGCGCAGCGGCACCCGCCGCGAGCATACGCAAAAACGTGACACTATTGCGAATTGAGCATACAGTGAAAAATTAGAAATAGTGAAGGGAAGCGGATCGACCCCGATAGTGACCCCACGCCGCACCAGCGGCCAACAACCCCTACGAAGTGGCAGGAAAAAGCGATCGGCGCGCCGCGATTTAATTTTGGATACAAAATACTTGAAAAAGGATACAAAGTTGTGTATTATGGATACATAAGGAGTTGATGAAATGAACAAGCATATGGCGATTGACCAGGTGTACCGGATCGCTACGTTGACGGAGCCGACAGAAGAAATTCGTTCCCTCCTGGGCGATCTAGCGTTTGACCGGGTGCTGGAGCTGCTGCTCATGCTTCGGCAGTCGCCGGGCAAGGTGCGGCATCCGGAAGGTTTTTTGCGCCGGGCGATTCTGGAGGATTGGCAGCCTGGGCAGATACCGCAGAAGCTTGATCGGCGGACCGAAAATGCAGAAGAACGATACTACATGCGGCGCGGCTACTCGCCGGAGCAGGCGCGCCAGGCGGTCCAGGAGGGCCGACAGAAGGGTTGGGGAGTATGAAGGACACCAGGAAGAACATAAAGGCGGCTCCGGCCGTCAAAGCCGGGCTGAACGCGATTCAGAAAGAGTTGAAGCTGAAAACAGAGAGCCAGGCTATTGCTTACCTTGCGGCCATGTATCGGATCATGAAGGAGCGGAAGATTTCGCTGGCCGATCATCAGGAGTTTTTGGCGGCGGCCGAGGAATCGAACCGACAGGCATCAATCTAACGTATACGGATTCCAGGGAGCTGCGCGACCGGCCAACGCCGATCCGCACCGAGAGCGTATACGAATTAACCAGGCGCCGGCGGCGAATTGCATACGAAATCGAGCTGCAGGCGGCGAGATCCAGGAGGGGAATGTATACGATGGGCTATGGTGTACCAAAAGAGGCGGCGGAAACGACAATACGTGTTCCGGCCAGCCTGAAAGATGATCTTAATGGGATGAAGGATTTAATGCGAGCTGATACGCCGCATGGAGTCGTTCGGAAGCTGATCGACTACCGGGTGAAAAACGAAGAGGAAAAAGTGCGATTAGAAAGACAATACAAGCAAGATATAGCGCGGATCGAGAAGGAAAAAAACGATTTGAAGGCTCACCAGGTCAAATATATGCTTGATTTGGGCGGGAATTATGGTAAACAAGAGTTTGCCAAGATCAAAGAGGAATTGGGCCTATCTACGGACCTGGCAGTATTGACGTTTTTGGTGGAGTGCTACCGTGGGATTCCACAAGTACCAATGGGGGCATTTGAATCCTATATTCGATTGAAGAGAGCAGGGGAATGAGCATGGAGAAGATCGAAGAAATATTGAAGAAAATTGAAGATCATTTGTCCCAGCTGCTGGAGGATGAAAAACGAATCAAAGCGGATATTATCAAAGCGCCGGAACTCCGTCCCGATCCGGGCGTGAGCCGGGAGTTTTTGGAGCATCAATTGGTGCAGACCGAAGGAGCCATAATCGGCGTGAGCCAGGTGATTAATATCATCCGCAACGGCGACGCTTATATAATATAAAGGTGGTAGAAATGGTGAAAAGATATGTCTTTAGTTTGGGTGAACAGCACACAATTATCCTAGCTCTACAGGATCGGATTAAGTATCTTGAGAGTCGCTTACATCATAACTACACTGGTGAAGCTGCGGAAGAGGTTAAGAAGCAGATTGAGGAAGCTAATTCTGCGTTGAAAAAGATGAATAAATAAAAATTAATATCACAAATGAATAACGGTGTGTACTGAATGGTAGACGCATATAGCGAATTAGAGAGGATGAGAGATTTGGAAAACTATTTCAAAGCTGAAAGAACAGGGATTATCTACGTGTGTGAAGCATCGAATTGCCAGGATGATACGTTTTTTCAGGATCACAAAGGGCCGCATGTGTTTTTTGAAATTGACGCTGATATTGATTCAGCGCTGCCTGGCTGCCCTGTTTGCGGTTCGCAGGATAACATCTACACTCATGCAAGAGCGGTTCTCAAAACTACTGAGGTTCTGAACGAAGACGAAGAATAATGCGCAGTACGAAAAAACTATGAGAGAAATTTTAAGGGGGATTAGGAAATGAAGGTTAAAGATATAATTTCGTTCCTTCAAAGAATGCCGCAGGAATCCGAAGTTTGGACCGGTCCATATAAAGGCGGGAAACTGGAAAGGATTATTGACGCGACGAAGGAGAAGGACGAAGACCCTACCGAGGATGACAGTATAGTTTTATGGACTACATAATTGAGTTGTATACGAATCGGCGGCAGCTGCGCGCCTGGCTAATGCCTTTTCGTATACATTAGCAGCTCCGTGGATCTCGAATTTGTATACGTATCTTGTCCGGATCGGCGCTGGCCAGCCGCGCAGCTGCCGCCGATTCGTATACATTCAGACCGAACTGATATTCTAAACTGAATTGGAGATGGTTGATTGTGGCACATAATTTGACTCTATCGGTGTTTGAAAATAAAAGGCTGATATACTGGGATGCTCCATCGCCCCAAGACTATGACGAGACATTTGATCAATTTTACGACGAGAGTCGGGATACTTACGAAGAACACCGTCAAAGGGGCGTCAGAACCGGATTCACGATCTGGAAGGGGGGTAAGCATGTCGATTGATAAGCTGCTTGAATGGGCTAAGACGGAAGCTGTAAAGCTGGTGAATCGCCTACAGCACACTGACGAGGAAAAACGACTGATCGCCACCGGCTATATGATGGGGTTCTGTGATGGGATTTTGATAAATGGACAAGCCCGAAAAACGGAGCAATCAGGAGAAAACGGGAGAACGTGATTTTTGAGTTTTGGGGGTAAAACCCCATTGTTCCACGGAAGCAAAAACGGCCGTCACGGGCAAATTTGACCGAATTTGAGGATCGGACGGCCGGACATCTTCACAAAATACCGGATTTTGGACATATGTATGGGGGGCTAAAATGCAAGCAGCCTATTTTGATCATAACTTCTGGCTCTGGATGAAGGAGAGCCCTTGGCATATGGGGATTATCGTTACGCTGTGTATCCTTTTGGTTGTCAGCATGGCATTAGTTTTTATAGAGGAGAGAACACCGAAAATGAAAGATTATACCGCGTTGATCCGGCGTGCCCTGGACGCGGCGGGATACACACACGAGCCAGCCACGCCGGAAGCACTGCGTAATTGCTTCGCAGATTACATTGACGCGGGAGTATGGATCAACCTAGAATTAGAGGACATGGACGAGCTAACCATAGCGGATATGGCTAGAGGTCTAATCCGACTAAAAGGGTGATACGGTGAAATGCTGAAATCGAAGGAAATCGCGGCTTTTTTAGGCGTCGAGGCTGTTACGATCCGTAAGTATTGCGCGGCGCTTGAAGCACACGGGTATAGCGTACAGAAGGATGAAAACGGACATAGACAATACGACGATAAAGATGCTACGGCTTTTCAGGAGTTGAAGGCGCTACGGGAACGGACTGGCCTACCATTGGATAAATGCGCGGAAGTAATAGCCGCAAGGGTTAAAGAGGCGTCCGGCAGCGTAGCGCCTGCCGTAATACCCCAAAATCAAGATGCCATTGTACGGATGGAAGAGCGCTATAAAGAGCAGACCGAGATTATAAACCGGCTAATGGAGCATAACGAGCGCCAGGCGGCGGAATTAGCCCGGGTGCATAGCCGGATGGACGAGCAGAACGCTAATTTGACCACTATACTACGGGAAATGCAGGAGACTAGACGAATGGTGGCGGCAGATCAGTCCCGGAAATGGTGGAAATTTTGGGATCGGGGGCAAGCTGACGGTCCCGATCCGGAAGCAGCCTGGAAGAAAAAGCAGAATCCCGAGCAGTATCTTAAATAGCCGGGGGCGTGGGGAATAATAGAGATATTATCTCTATACTACGCTGCACGGTGCTACGGCATAGCGGCCTTTTATTGGTCGCTTTTTTTGTTGTATGCTAAAAATAAAAATAAAAGGAGGAGATTTGATTTTGAAATGGGGAGTTATAGTTGGGTGGAAAGAGGAAAGACCCGAAAGAAGTAGTAAAAACGCTTTGCGTGAATGTAAAACAAAAGATAATCGATGAAATTGAAAAAGATGGAAACCCTAAGCACGTTGTGGAAGCATTGTTGATCGAGAAATATTCTAAAAAAGAGTAATGGACATATTTCCCTTTTTTTTTTATAATTACATACGCATGTAGGTTCTAAATAGAACTTGTGTTCTCAAAAGTTTTTTTGAAAAAAAAGCTCCTATTTGCCTAACCGTGCTACGTCTTAATATAATACAACACTGCACGGTGACAAATGGTAGTATATTTTGCTATCCTTGTAATTAACAAAGCCGCATAGCAAAAAACCCCGCCAGGTGTTGGTAGCACCTTGCAGGGTCACATGGGTCAGAGCACACACCGCTCATCCCCTCACACATGGTACTGTTTTTTTACATACGTTG
Organism: Paenibacillus durus; assembly: GCF_000756615.1. Classification (NCBI taxonomy): domain Bacteria; kingdom Bacillati; phylum Bacillota; class Bacilli; order Caryophanales; family Paenibacillaceae; genus Paenibacillus; species Paenibacillus durus. The sequence goes on along the minus strand of NZ_CP009289.1, from coordinate 3,987 downwards.
CAATAGTACGGGCGTAGGTAAAGAATCATGTTCTTTTGTGTAAATTTTCACAATTAACGTTGTGAAATAGGGATAGGGTGCAGCCAAATGGCCGCACCCTTTTTCTATGTCAGGAGAAGTCAGGAGGTCCCCGGAATGTCCACGGTAAGCGGAGATACATATTATTCGACGGATGCGGATCGCATGTATGAGATTACGGCCGTTAAAGTCCCGATGCGCAATGGAGACTCCTTTTATTTAACGAACACAATGACGCTCGGTGACGCGATTGTTGCATCTTCGGTTTTCCTTCTGCTGGCATTTTTGGTGCTAAAGTGGCTACTTAATTCAGTATGGAGGAGGTCTTAGGCATGATAACTGTATCCAGCTATAGCCCGCAAGCTGCCGCCGCCGTTATCGGCCTGGCCTTTACCGTACCCGTCATTTTGGGTTTGCTGGTCCGCTATTTAGTTAAGGTGGTGAGCTTATCCAAACCTTAATTGGCGCAGCCCTCATTTGGCTCTTGGGAAACCCTGATTTGCTCTTGCTGCTTTGTAGCTTTACATTCGCTCTCGGTGTACTGCATACCGTTTTCTCAGTATGGATTTACATTGAGGATAAAAAAGCGGAGGAAAGGTGGCGGGAAATTTGAACGTCGGCGACGTATTCGACTGGGCGTTCTTCTGGCAAATGTTTCGTAATTTTATGGCTACCGTCTCGCCGTTTGTGATGATACCCACGGTAATAATGGCGGTCGGCTTGCTGATCGGAGTCATAATTTATGCCGTAAGATCGGCGCGGGCATCATGAACCCAACGATTAATTTTCCGACCACTTTTTTTACGGACCAACGTTTGAGCCAAATGTGGGCCTATACCCGATATTTCCTAGCCTATAATCAAAAGTTGGTTATGATCCTCGTAGCCTTGATTGTGGCGGGAATGGTAGCTGTCCTAATCGTTGGGATCGGTGCAGAGGCCCGGCGTAAAGATTCAAAGGACAACGATGATGACGATGTAGATTTTGATTATTACTAACATGAGCAAGGGGCGACCCACTCTATATAAATTTAAAATATAAGGAGGAATATTATGTTTCCAGCAGCAGTTGATTTTTCGGGAGTAACTTTACCGTTTTCCGTGGGGGATGGTCTCACAGCAGCAACGGGATTCATGTCGATTTTTGGAGATTGGACATTGCTGGGTATCGGCGTTGTGCTTGCTATGATCATCATCGGCATTATCTTCTGGGTGGTCAAAAAAGGTAAGTCCGCCGCAGGAACCAAGTAATCTAGGTCCCTGGCTTATAAATAGCCCTGACAATGCGTCAGGGCTATTTTTAAAGGAAGGAGGGACAGCGTGAAACGATGCTGGCCTTTGCTCATTTTCGGGCTGTTATTATTGTTTCCGATGCCAGTAACTCATGCATCCGATTTAGTGACCATTAACCTTGATAATTACTTCTACGTTCACACGTCTGACACAGGACGGACTTACTTTAAAGATAAATACGGCAACACCACGATTTACGGTGATGCCAGTGAGCATGACGCCAAAATTATGCAAGTTTCCATCAACACCCAGGGGCTGGGGAGCGGCGATAAAATTTATATCATTACCCCAAGCGGTGCCGAGCGTCTGTACAGCGGGGATTCTATGTACTTGGACCCCAGCGTCGAAAACATCAAAATCGTACTGGATAAAGCATCCGGGGGGGAAACCTATGCGACGATGGCACGAACCTATGTTAACGATCAGAGCAACGGCGGGACTTTTATCTACTACATGTACAATTTGTCGACGCCAACGCAATACGGCAACCTACCAGCAGCCACGCCAACGCCGTCAGCTGCGGCGACACCAACCCCAACACCAAATCCGACGCCAACGTCTACAACTACAGCATCGCCTACACCTACGCCGATTTATGACGTGCATCCCTACCAGGCTGGCGGTTTACTCGTTTGGAGTAACCCGCTGGTTAATACGGGGTATGTTGCCATTTACAAGGACGGGAATTTGCTCGTCAGCATAACGGAAAATCCCCGGGATACGTCAACGTATCCGTTAGCGGGCAATGGAGAGTACACCGTCAAGGTAGTCAGTACGCAAGGTAATTTAATCGGCATGGGTACGCTAACGGTAACAGATGGAAGCGTTGGAACAGCGACGCCGACACCGACACCCAGTCCGACCCCCACTCCTACCGATCCAGGCGGAGGGACCGGGGGAGTTGATCCGGTATGTACGGAGTCATGTCAAAATCTAAAGGATATGCTGGAGTGTCCCGAATGGGACCAATACATGGGAGACTTAACCGCAGCGATCGCCAGAGCCATTCCGCCGCCGCCCGACTGGGATATGGTTGCAAGCAAGATCGGGGCGGCTACGATAAATGATTTTGCACAGTGGGCCGGGAGTGTTCCGGCACCACCAACAAAGGAGGAAATTGATAGTGAAACGAATGCGGGTTTACCAACGCTTGACCAAAGCGTGGAGACGGACGGGCTTGTACCGCAAGTACCAGGAGATTACAACAACGGTGAAATTGATTTCGACCTCAGTAAAGATGCTCCGACAATTGAAGTAAAGGACGAATCGCAGCCCTTTACTATCTCTGACCCATTGACAGATATGCCGCACGATAACCCGGGAGTAAAAGTTATCCCCGGCGATCCTCGGAACAGTACCGGAGGATTTAAGACCCCCGATCCTGTCGATACCGGCGATCCGGAGCCGACGCCTGTGCAGATTCCAAATGCAACACCAGGGACAGCACCCATGCCAAATAATACAGCGGGGAGTCCACCGATACCCAATGCGACGGACTCCACCGTTCCGATACCTGGCGGATCGGGGGGGCCGGGAGCAATACCGACTATGACGAACGGCGTTATACCGATACCGGGAGGGGGATAATGAAAAAAATAATTTTAACCCTAGTGGCAATGTTTTTACTGCCCCTCCTATGGAACGGTAAGGCTTTTGCGGAGGATAATTACGATTTATTAGCCGGTAAGACGCTGCACATCGCCGGTCGGCCTACAACACTATTGACTGATGGAGATACAAATACGAAAGAGACTCTTTCGGCAGGGCAAAGTAACGGTGTCACTTATACCTTCCCGGAGCCGGTGTATGTGTATAGTTACCAATTTACCATCCCTCGAAATTTCTCCCCAGTGAAATTTTTCGATTCATCAGGAAATCAAATAGCCGGGGTATCTTACGCTTACGACGGTAACGGTAAAGTATTGGCTATTAACAATGTTAAAAGTTTTGTCTATTACAATTATGCGAGCGCGGCGTTTCAAATATCGGAGCTTAAGATATTTGGGCGGGAGCCTCCCAAACCGCCTGTTAAGCCGGTACTGACCCTAGCGGCATCGGATTACAACAGCCTAACCGTAACCTGGGACAAGACAACTGGGGTAAAGTACAAGGTTTACCTTAATGGGGTACAAAAGGATGAAGTAACAACTGAATCTTATGTATTTAAGGGTCTGGCCCAAGGGCAGAGCTACAACATAAAAGTGACGGTCACCGATAGTAATTTACTTTCTACGGACTCCGACACGTACAGCTTTAAAACAGTAAGCTGGCCCGATCCAGTAAAAATAACTCTTTCTGCTGTCCCGAGCTGGAACAGTGTAAATCTTACATGGGATACACCGGAAGGCGGCAGAAATTACAATATTTACGCTTCAGGGGGAGGGCTGGTCCGAGCTGGTGCTGAGGGAGGCGCTGTTAAAATTTCCGGACTTAGTCCAGAAACAGAGTATACCTATTACATGGTCTACCAGGACGCTTTTGGCCGGAACATTACAAGCGATCCTATAACATTCACCACGCTTGTTAAACCGCTAATCCTAGAGCCGGATAAACCAGTATTATCAGCATCAGCAACGGATGCTAAAGTCACATTGTCTTGGACATCAAACGGAGCGGATAAATATCTCATTTACCGTGACGAAATAATGCTGGCAGAGCTTCCGGTTTCAAAGACTAA